>NZ_CM009236.1:0-22711 GCF_002870055.1 Herbaspirillum sp. BH-1
CTTATCCACGTGAAATCGCCCCCCCCCTAAACCTGTAAGGTAATCCTTTAAGATTTTTTCCTATAAATACTTGCCTGTAATTGGCAGGCAAAATCGGTGGAAAACTCGACCGACAGCGCAAACCGAACCACCGCAACGCCCTACGGGCGCGCCTACCCTTCGGTCGCTTCGCTCCCTTCGCCCCGCCGCTTCGCGTCGGCCTATCGCGGCCGCTGGCCGCTCAAAAATGGCTGGCCTGCGGCCAGGCATCTACCAGGCGCGACACGCCGCGCTGGTGCCAACTCCACCGCCTGCGCCCACATCCAGCACCGCGGCCGCTGAAAAGTCGTCAAAAGCGGTTTAGCAGAGAAAAGCAGGCAGGCCGACCGTCTGCGCTCAACTCGAACACCTGCGCGAGCTGAAAGGCCGCAAGGTTGAACGCCAAGAAAGAAGGGTCGCCAGGCCATCGAACTGGCCAGCATCGCCATATCCGACGATGACAACCGCCAAGCAATGCACCCAAGCCGCACAGGGACGCGCAGGAGGCGCGAAAGAGGCCGAGGGTAGGGGATAGGTGCAGCCGACCCCCGAAAACGCCGCCACGGGCCACACAGGGCCGAATTTCGTCCGCCACGCGCTCCCTGCCGGGCTAGCCCCAAGAACCGGGCGAAAACAACCCTTTGCATAATAATAAGAAGAATAGTATTATTATTCTTATCTTATCCGCCGGAGCCAAGGCCATGACGCAGCAAGCCCCCCAAATCCCCGCCGACGTGCGCGAACGCATCATTGCCGCCGCCACTGATCTTTTCGAGCAATCGGGCCGCGAGACGATGCCCACGGTCGATGCCGTGCGCCGTGCCGCCCGCGTGGACATGAACGCCGCCAGTGCCGTGATGAAGGAATGGCGCAGGGCGCAGACGGCCCAGGCCGCGCCGGTGGCCGTAGCCGTGCCGGAATCCGTGCAGCAGGCCAGCAGCGCCGCCGTGGCGACGATCTGGCAGCAGGCCCAGGAGCTGGCGAACGAATCCCTACGCAGCGCACAGGCCGCATGGGAAACCGAGCGGGCAGAGCAAGACGCCATGCGGCAAGAACTGGCCGAGGCTTTCGAGCGTCAGGCCGGCGAGCTGGAAGCCCTGCAATCCCGCCTGGCGTCCATCGAGGCCGCCGAAGCGGCCGCACGCGGCGAAGCTACCGAGCTGCGCGGCCAACTGGCCGCCGCCCAAGAACAGGCGCACACGGCCGAGGCCCGCGCCCAAGAGATCGAGCGCAGGGCCGGCGAGCTGCGCACGGAGCTGGACAGGGCGCACCAGACCAGCCAGGCCGCCGCCGCCCAGCTCGACCAGGTGCGCGGCGAACTGGCGAAGGTGCAGGCCAAGGCCGAAGCCGAACAGGAAGCGCACCAGGAACAACGCAAGGCCGCAGCAACCGAAGCGCACCGCATGGCCGAACGCCTCACCGCTGCCCAGGCCGAACGCGACCAGGCCACGAAAGCCGCCGGCCAGGCCCGCGAGGAAGCCGCACGCATGGCAGGGCAAATCGACACGCTCAAAGAGCAATCCGCCGCGCTGCTGGCCCGTATCACGCCAGCCGAAGCCAAGCCGACCAGGAAGAAGCCCGGCGGCGAGTGAATGCCTGCCCCTCAAGTGTCAATAACCCGCCCTCGCTGGCCGGTTTGCACAAGCGCAGACAAAGAAAAGGCCGGAAGCATGGGCGCTTTCCGGCCTGATATTGACACTTGAGGGGCGGCCCATTTTAGCCGCTAAAATCATTTACTCATAAAAGGCAAAACTCAAAAACTCTTTTATTCTTTTCCCTGCCGCTGGCGAAATGCCGCCAGGTCGATCACGTCCGCCGTGCGCTTTGTGGCGGCCTGCATCGGCGTAGGCGGCTTGACCCCGGCCGGTGCCGGGGCGCTTGCCTTCGACGGCCGGAACTGTCGCCACAGTTCCGCGAAGAACGACCAGGCGAAGATGAAGGGCAGCAGCGGCAGCACCAGGACGAAGCCGACCAGGCGGGCCAGGGCGAGGCCGACCGGCCGCAGGAAGGCCAGCGGCCGGCGCAGCAGATCGAGCAGCGCACCGCCGACCAGCCACACAGGCGCGAACAGGACGAACACCGCCGCAAACAGGGCAGGGAACAGCCGCCGCAGGAACCACGCCAGGGCGATGACACCGAGAACCGCCGCGATGATGAACGCCATACGTCATCCCTCAACTATGGTAGGGGTTCGCATCGAACCGCCCGGCATATTCGGCATCGGCCAGGTAGTTCAGTCGGTCGAGCAGGTAGGGCCGTTCGCCGCGCACCAGGACAATCGGATGCTCCGGCCCCAGGCGCATAACCTCATCCGGCGTCAGCAGCTCGCGGCCGGTGAATTGCTGGCTGGTGCCAGTGCTCTTGCCCCGGTTCATCGAGCCGCCGCCGCCCGATAGGCCGCTACCGCTGTTCTTGCCGGTGTTTTCCGTCTCAAACTCAATCGTGGCTTTGCCCAGGCTGTCGCTGATGTATTTGGCCGTGTCGTAATCGTCAGTGCCAAAGAAGCTTTTGGCGCTGTTCGCCAGGAAGGTCTGCCACTTGGGATAGGTGCCTTTGAGCTGCGACAGGTCTTGAATGAACACCCAGAAGGCCAGGCCGTAGCCGCGCAGCAGTGAAACGGCGTCCTCGATCTGCTTCATGTAGCCGAGCTGGCCGAACTCATCGAGCAGGAACGCGACCCGGTGCGCCGGCTGCACGTTACTGGACGTGATCGCGGCAATGATCGACCCGACAAACAAGCGCAGGAAACGCGCATTTGGGCCGATGCGGTTGGCGGGCATGACCAGGAACACCGTCATCAATTCGGACTTGATCGCGGACAGGTCGAAGTCGGAGCGCGATAGCGCCGCTGCAATGCGCGGATCGTCCAAGAAGGCGGTATGCGTGCGGGCCGTTGAAATCACGTCTCCCCGCGCCTTGTCGGCCATGCCCATGATGGTATTCGCGGCCCTGGCCGGGATGCCGAAGGCGGCCGTTTCGTCGGCGGCCATCATGCCCAGGAGGTCGAAAAACTCGCCTTCACCCGTGGTCAGCAAGCGGCGCAGCTCGCCCAGGTTCCGCCGTTCCGGCTCATCCAGGCTAACAACGTGAAGCATCAGTCCTTGAAGTAGGTTTTTAGCCGACTCATCGAAGAACTTGGATTCGGCTTTCTCGCTGCCGATCACCAGGCAATCGGCCAGCGTGGCGGATTCGCTCACACAATCCGGGTTCCACACGTCCAGGCGATCCAGGACGTTGAAAGCGGCCGCGCCGTCGCCATTGACCGCGAACGGATCGACCACATGCACGGCCTGGCCGAGCGCCCGGCGGGCGCGAGCCGTCACGGCCGCGTTTTCGCCCTTCACGTCGAGAACCAGGGCCGATCCGGGATAGTCCAGGAGGTTCGGAATCACCGCGCCAATGCCCTTGCCGGAGCCGGTCGGGGCCACGGTCACGACATGGCCGGTAAAGCGGAAACGCTGATCGAGGCCGGCGGGCGCATCCGACACCCGGCCAAGGGCGAAGCCGCCCGGCTTACCAGGCGCGACCAGGTGGCCGCCCTGGCGGATTTCATCGACCGTTCCCCAACGGGCCGAGCCGTGCGAACCCAGCGGATGCGTGCTGCTGTTATCGACCGCCGCGACCGCCGCACCGGCGGCCGCAACTGGCCCGGACGGTTGCACCTGGCCGCGCAGGTTTTCAATCGTTGCGCCGAGGATGCGCAGCCGCTTTCCTGTCGGAGACTCCGCGCCGACCAGGCCCGCGAGCCAGCCGAACACCCGGCCCGCGTTCAGATACGTTGCCACTGTTCCGGCGACCGTCGCGGCGAGGATGAACCAGCCCGGAATGAATGGCGCGAACACGAACAGAAGCAACATGCCGACCGATGGAACGAGGAAGGCCAGACCAACGGCCGTGCCGACCGTCACAGGGTTCTGCCGTCGCTTGTGCGCCAGCCACGCGCCGACAAAGCAGACCGTGACCAGGTAGAACAACCAGCCACCGAAAGCCGCCTTGATGCGCTCGCCGAAACCGCCGAAATAGCCGCTCACGGTCGAGCCGCCGAGCTGTTCCATGCGTTCCGCGCCGCGCTGCTGAACTTGGGCGCGATACTCCGCAAGAATCGTTTCCGCTTGTGCCGTCCCGATGCCCTTGCCGAACTCAACGCCTCGGGTCACGGATTGCTGCACGACATTGACGCCAGCCGTTGCCGCCGCCGCTGGCCGTTCGCCGTCCAGGCCCGCCAGAATCCGGGCGCTGAAATCGTCCAGGCTGCCCGCCGAGGCAAGGCCCGCATTCTGCAAGAACAGGCCCAAATCGTTGCG
Organism: Herbaspirillum sp. BH-1; assembly: GCF_002870055.1. Taxonomy (NCBI): domain Bacteria; kingdom Pseudomonadati; phylum Pseudomonadota; class Betaproteobacteria; order Burkholderiales; family Oxalobacteraceae; genus Herbaspirillum; species Herbaspirillum sp. BH-1. Next base: position 4,323 of record NZ_CM009236.1, read on the forward strand.
ATACAGACTAAGGATGTTTGCCGCGCCTGGCGCGTTCCGGTTCGCCACCGCAGCGGCTTCCAGTTCCTTCAACACCGGCAGCAATTCGGCCCACTTGTCCCGGTAGGCTTGCCAATTCCCGGCGTTCGTCGCCATCGCCAAATCCTGCTGCCCAATGTCCAGGGCTTGCAGGCTGTTTTCCCACTTCTGGAATGCCGCCTCTTGCGCATCACAAACGCGCTTCACCCAGGCATCCGAATCTTCCGCGCCGTAGAACTTCGCGGCCTCTGCCGCCGGGTTGCATTCAGGGAAAACGCGGGCGTGCGCCGTGTTCGCCAACGACAGCACGAACGCCCCAAAAAATACCGCTACGACCGCGGCCCACAATCTCGCCAAAAAATCTCTAACGTCCATCATGCTTCACCTCTATGTCAGGTTGAATTGACGGCTAGGAACGGTTGCCGCCGTCCTCTCCATCATCGGAAAAAGCCTCATCGCCTGCCGCCTCAAAGCGTGCTTTTGTAGCGTCAGCGTTTGGCCCATTTAGCGCACCGGCCGCGAGGGTCAAAGCGCCCAAAATCACAGACGCCGGATAGCCCGCCATGCCGGACTTGATGACCAAGCCGCCGAGCTGGATTTTCCGGCGGGTATCTTCTCTCCTGGCGTTCATCCGAAGGCGTCCCAAATCGCGCTCAATCTGCGCTATTCGTTGCCGCCATCGGGGCAGCTTGCTTGCCTTCGCTTTTGCGAAATTTCGAGGCGACAGCCTCAAACTCCTTCCGCAATGAAGCGTCGTCTATGTCGAGATCGCCGAGGCCAGCGGCAAGGGCAATCTTACCAATGCGTTCAGCGGCCTTGCTTTCCAATTCGGCCAGTTCTGCCTTGATGCGGTTCAGTTCGGCCAGCTTGTCGGCCTTGCGTTCGGATAACGTCTTTCGTGCCATCGTCATAGCTCCTTTCGAGATTGTGGGTTATGCGCACACGATCTTACCACCGGCGACGCTGGCGGGGAAGGCGCGGCGCTGGTATAGTCATGGAGCGAAAGCGAAATGCGCACTTACGGGTTGCTACGCAACCCTCATGCGGCCGGGGATACCCCGGCACCCCTTTTTAGCGGCTAAAACGCCAAGGGAAAAAATGGCGATCTACCACTTGAACACGCACACGATAGGACGGGCGGCCGGGCATAGCGCCGTGGCCGCTGCCGCCTATCGTTCCGCGTCGGCGCTGGTAGATGAGCGCACCGGCGAAGTGTTCGATTTCACCCGCAAAGGCGGCGTGTTGTCGTCCGAGATAGTCACGCCCGCAGGCGTGCCGGTTCCCGAGCGTGCCGCCTTGTGGAATGCCGCCGAGACCGCCGAGAAGCGAAAAGATGCGCGAGTGGCCCGAGAGTGGCGGGCGGCCCTGCCGCATGAGCTGAACGAAGCCGACCGTAAAGAGCTGGCAACGCAGATGGGGCAGGCCATCGCAGACCGCTACGGCGTGGCCGTGGATGTGTGCATTCACGCACCAGACAAGGAGGGCGACGACCGGAATTTTCACGTTCATATGCTGGCGACCACGCGCACCATTCAGGCCGATGGAACGCTAGGCGCGAAGGCCGTCATTGAGCTGGCGAACAAAGACAGGCAGAAAGCGGGCATTCCTGGCACAAGCCAGGGCGACATCATCGAGATTCGCCAGCAGTGGGCCGAGCTAACAAACGAGGCGCTAGAGCGGGCCGGAATCAGCGCCCGTGTAGATCATCGCAGCTATGCAGATCAGGGCGTAGAACTCACACCAACCAAGCACATCGGCAGCGATGCCGTGGCGATGGACAGGCGCGGCCTGGAGGCCGACCGCATCGACATTCACAACGCCGACCGGCAGGAGCAGGCGCGGCAGATTGTCGAGCGGCCGGAGATCATCCTAGACAAGCTCACGGCCACGCAAGCGGTATTCACGCGCCGCGATATTGCCGCAGAGCTGAACCGCTACATTGACGATGCCGACCAGTTCCAGGGCTTGCTTGCCAGGCTGGAAAATTCGCCGCTTCTGGTCGAGATGGAACCGGCCAACGGGCGCGACCCGGCGAAGTTCTCTACCCGCGAAATGATCGACACCGAGCGCGGCATGGTGGACAGTGCCGAGCGCCTGGCGAGAACCGGCAGGCATGGCGTTTCCGGCCCCATCACGAACGCGGCGATTGACGGCGCAGGCACCCTATCGGCAGAGCAGCAAAACGCCGTCCGGCACGTTCTCAAGCCGGGCAGCCTGGCCGTGGTCATCGGCGACGCCGGCACAGGCAAATCGTTCTCGATGAAGGTTGCACGCGAGGCATGGCAAGCGCAGGGATTCAACGTGCGCGGCGCGGCCCTGGCGGGCAAGGCGGCCGACGAATTGCAGGCGGGTAGCGGCATCGACAGCCGCACGCTGGCATCCCTTGAATTTGCCTGGAAGAACGGAAAAGACAAACTCACTTCCCGCGATGTTCTGGTGATCGACGAAGCGGGCATGATCGGCAGCCGCCAGCTTGGCCGCGTGCTGAAAGCCGCCGAGCAGGCCGGGGCAAAAGTCGTCTTGCTTGGCGACGATAAGCAGCTTGCCGCCATTGAGGCGGGCGCGGCTTTTCGGGGCGTTGTGCAGCATGTTGGCGCGGCAGAAATCACCGAGGTTAGACGCCAGAAAGAGGCATGGGCGCGGGAGGCGGGCCAGCAGTTTGCCCGTGGTTCCGTGGCCGATGGTCTGGCGGCCTACGCCGAGCGCGGGCACGTCCAGATTCACGACAGCCGGGACGCTGCACGCGACGGCCTGGCGGCCGCCTATGTCGGCGACCAGGGCAAGGGTAGCCAGATCATCCTTGCCCACAGCAATAAGGACGTTCAGGCGCTCAATGAAGCCGTGCGCGAGGCCCGAAAGGAACGCGGCGAGCTGCGCGGCACGGCCCGCTTTATGGCCGAGCGTGGAGGCCGGGAATTTGCCCCAGGCGACCGCATCGTGTTCCTGAAGAACGACCGCGATCTAGGCGTGAAGAACGGCACCCTTGGCACCGTCGAGCGTGCCGAAGATGGAAGCCTGGCCGTGCGTCTTGACAGCGGCGAAGCGCGGCAGGTGCAGGCGTCCCAATATGCTGCTGTCGATCACGGTTACGCCGTCACGATTCACAAGGCCCAGGGCGTCACCGTCGATAGGGCTTACCTGCTGGCGACCCCCGGCATGGATAGGAGCCTTGCCTATGTCGGCATGACCCGGCACCGCGAGGCGGCGACCCTGTTTGCAGGAGCCGACGACTTCACCGACCGCCGCGCCGGCCGCCTGATCGATCATGGCGCAGCGCCCTACGAGAACAAGCCGGAGAACCAGGCCAGCTACTTTGCCACCTTGGAGAATGACAAGGGCGAGCGGCACACCATTTGGGGCGTCGATCTTGAACGCGCCATTGCATCCAGCGGCGCGAAGCGCGGCGACCGTATCGGCTTGGAGCATGGCGGCTCTGAAACCGTGCGCCTGCCGGACGGCACGACCGCCGAGCGCAACACCTGGCACGTTCGCGGCGCGGCCGAGCTGGCCGCCGGGAAGCTGGCCCAGGTGTTGGGCCGTGAGCGCCCGAAAGAAAGCACGCTGGACTTTGCCGACCGGCGCGGCTTCGACGGTGAAAGCGTGGTGCGCCGCTGGCTGGAACGTGGCCGCGCCAAGGTGTCGGCATTGGCCGGGAAGATGCGCGATGCCCTGCGCCGCAACCTGGAACGCCACGGCCGCCCAGACCTCATGCCCGCGACCGACATTGCAGGCAAGCCGACCATGCAGCGGCCGGAGCAGATCGAGCGCACGCCAGAGGACGAGAAGAAGCGCCGGGCGGCCGAATTCGCGGCGAAGTTCCGGCAGCAGGTCAGCCAGGAACGCGGCGAGGTGGCAGCGCCGCAGCAGCGGCCCCAGGCGGAGCGCCCGGCACCCGACCCGCTGGCCGGATTCCGCGCCGGCATCGAGCGGGCCGAAGCCGGAGGCGGTGGCCTGGCGCTGGACGTGGCACGCGCACAGCTTGCCGTCGCCCAGGAGTTCCAGGCTGCCGGAAAAGACCCCCGGCATCATTCGGCGGCGATCATGCAGGAAGGCCAGCAGCGGGCCTTTGCGGGCCTGGCGCAGCAGGGGCAGGCCAAGGCCGAGCCGGAGCGCCCGGCGGCCGTCCAGGTCAGCGAGCAAGACCAGAAGCGGGCCGAGATGTACGCCAAGCGAGAAGCCGACCAGTTCAAGGCGCTGGCCGTGAAGCGGCAAGCGGGCTTTGCTGGATACAGCGACCGCAACCCGAGCGCCTGGCGCGAGCTGCCGGGCGAGCTGCGCGAGCGCATCGAGCGGTTCAACGCCATGCCGAAAGAGCGTCAGGCCGTCGAGCTGGACAAGATGCAGCGCGAGCTTGCCGACAGGTATGCACGCAATCCGCAGGAAATCACGCGCAGCCGACAGCAGCAGCGTGAACAGGAGCGCGGCCGCGATGGCGGGCGCGGGTATTGAGTTGAAACGCTTTTACTCATTTGCGTTTAGTGTTATGATGCAATGAGTAAATGAGAATTTGAGGTTTGCGCCAGGAGGAAAGACGATGAGCACCGAACCGACGAACGAAGAACTTGCCAAGAGCTATGCAACGAAGATCGAGCAGGCCCAGGAGCGCCGCGAGGCGAAAGACCAGGAGCGGCTAGAGCGGCACGGCCAGGCGGCCGCGCTGGCGTCGCAGAACATCGAGGCCGAGCAGCCGCAGGCCAAGCAGGCCCAGGGCTTCGAGCTGGACGCGCAGAACCAAGACAGCGCAGAGCAGCGCATCGACCGCAACGAGATCAACGGCCAGCAGGCAAAGACGCTGGCAAAGGAATTGAACCGCGACAACGAGAGCGGCGACCAGGTGAAGCAAGCCAGGGCGCGGGAAATCGCCGAGCGGTTCAAGGAGAAGGCGGCACGCGACCGGGAGCAATCCCGCAGCTTTAGCCGCTAAAAAGCGGCGCAAGGGACGGCGGCAACCGCCCCGAGCGCCTGACCACAACCCACCTGACATAGAGGTGAAATCATGGCTACTTCCAATGTTACCGGCCGAACAGAACCCGGCATATCGAAATATTGCATTACCTTCGGCGTATCGCTGGCCGCGCTCATCCTGGCCGGCGGCGTGCTGGTGTTTTCCTACTGGCAGCACGTCGAGCTGCTGCACGAAGGCGACCGCGTAGGCACGCGCCTGGAACGCTTGGGGCTGATCGACCAGGAGGGCGCACAGCATGAGCCGCGCTAAAGCCTGGCGGCGTGCCGCCCTTGCAACCTACATCACCGCCGGCGCTGCATTGACCCTGGCGGGCTACACCGTGGCGACCACGGCCGCGAACGCCAATACTTTGCGCGACACGCGGGAGCGCATCGAGGACTTCCAGCGCGAGCAAACCGCCATCGCTGAGAATGCGATAAGCGCGGCCAGCGTGCGGCGCGGCACCCTGCCCCCCGACACCCGGCCGCCTGTCGCGCCGGACTGGCCCAAGTTGGCCGAACGCGCCATGCCGTCCGTGGTAGCCCTGGCGGGCATCGACAAGCCCTATGGCACCGGCCAGAACAATCACGCCTGGCGCATCCCTGGCGTTCAACAGAACGCGGCCACGGCCGCCCTCACCCACGTTCGCGCCTGGCATCGGGATTGGCCGAAAGAGGACGCCAAGCGGCGGCAGCGCATTATCTGCGGCGGCGTGGCCGTCGAAGGAAACAAGGTGCTGACCGTCGCCCATTGCGTCGAGGGCCAGGAGGCTTTGCGCGTGCGCACCGCCGGCGGCGAGTGGCGCGAGGCCCGCGTGATCGGCGCGGACATTTCCCGCGACGTGGCGCTGATCGAGATCGAGGGGGACCCCCTGCCACCGATTCCGGTTGCCGGAGTCATGCCCCGCCAGGGGCAGGACGTGATGGCGATCGGTTCGCCTGGCGGCTACGGCTTCGCCGTGGGCGTGGGCATCGTCGCGTGGTATGGCCGCGATGCCGCGATGCTTTCCCCCGATGACTTCATGCTGGTGACGGCTTCAATCATCGGCGGCAACTCGGGTGGCGTTGTCGTGAACACCAGGGGCGAAGCCGTTTCACTGGTGAGCTACGGCTATGGCATCTACACGCAGACCGTGCCGATAGACCGGGCGCAGACCGTCGCGGCCGAGATCGAGCGCCGCGCCGAGCTGATCGGCCGATGCAAAGCGCAGGCAGACGGCGCAGCCTGCGGATAGTGCAGTAACTCGAAGGCCGGGCGCTTGCGCCCAGGTCGATACCGGACGCCGCCGGCGTTCCGATGAACCCCCAACCTTTGGAGCAACAGCTATGAAACTTCGCAATTCCTTCCCGCTGGCGGCCGTGGCCGCCCTTCTGATGGCTTCGGCCGCGCACGCTGGCCAGGATGCCGACGCGGCCCGCTTTTCGATCATGGCCCCCGTCCAGGCGGCTTATGACGCCTACCAGGTCACGGCGAGCCGGGCGCAGAACACAATGGACAGCATCGAGGCCGAGCTACGCGAACCCGGCTTGTCGGCCGAGCGGCGCGAGCTGCTGGCGGTATCGCTTGCCACCCTTCGCGCCCGCGAGGCGGCCGCATTGGAGAGGCTGCACGCTGAATCGGCCTTGGCGCAGTTGAAGATGGCAGACTGGAACGCGAGCCGGTAACGGCGACCAGGAACAAGAAGGGCGGCCACTGGCCGCCCTTTTCACGTCTGGATCTTGCATCGTCACTTCTGGCGATGAGATCCACCGTCGCGGCCGTCATCGTCGGAACTGGCGATGTTGGCCAGCCCCTCGCCTTCCAGGGTTTCGCAGGCCGGCCACTCGCGGCCAACGGCGGGCGCATCGACCCATTCCCGTTCTTCGGGCGGTAGCGGCTGCGAATAGTCGGATTCGGCCAGCAGCTCATCGAGCGTGTAGCGCGGGCGGCTCATCGGCGGGCCTCATCGAGCCAGGCCAGCGTTTCGGCGTCACGGGCAGCCACGCGGGCCACCAGCTCGCGCACCAGGGCGGCCATGCTCATGCCGTGCGCTGCCGCGACGGCGGCAGCTTCGGCTTTCACGTTCGCAGGAACGGCGGCGCTGATGGTGGCGTCCTGGTTCATACAGCCAAATCCAGCGGCAAATCGGAAATGTCTTTCAGGCGCTTGCCATCGACCATCACGGCCAGCATGTCGGCCGCGTCGGTCATGCCCAAGGCTTCTACCGTGGCTTGCAGCTCATACAGGGCGAAGTGATACACGCAATCAATGTCCCCGGTTCCCAGGGCGATAGAGGCAAGGCGGCTTGGTGTCGGTTCGGCCGTGACGACCACAACATGAGGCAGACGGCCCTTGCGGTTGCGCACCAGGTTCAACGCTTCGGAACGGGCGTTCTGCGCCCGGTCGCTGCGAATCGTCCATTTGCATGAAATGCTGGCGTGCAGCAGCGGCAGGCCGCCGTTTTTCTTCCGCAGGCTGGCAAGCGTGGTCACACTGTCATCGACCAGGAGCGCCGGGGCGTTGATGGCGCTGTCGTCCTCGGTGTCGCGCACCACCACAATATCCGGCGTGATGGTGTAGTCGCTGCCCAGGGCGGCCGCCAGTTCGGCATCGGCCTTGGCGGCCCGGTCGAGCGCGACCAGGTGCGCGTATTGCTCATAACGGGCAATTTCCAGGCGGTTGCGGCCGGAGACTTGATGCACGTCCCAAATGCCGGGCCGGAGGTGGCCGAGCTTGAGGAAGGTTTCCCGCACGAAGCCCGCGCAGATGCCTTCAAACTGGTTGCCCGAAGTCTGGCCCGCGATGCGTTCGCCGATGGTTTCAGCTTTGAGCAGATCGGCAATGCCCTTGGCAATCGCCTTGCTTGTGGTGTTGCTGCTATCGGCGTTGCTCACCACGCCCGCAGCATTGGTGGTCAGCGTTGCTTCCAACAGCTTTGCATGGAACGCCTTGCGGGCTTCCGAGAACTCGGCGGGAACACTCATCACGCCACCTTGTAGATGCGTTTGACGGACAGCGCCGCGAAGATTTGCCGGGCCACCGCAGCGGCCACCGGCGGCGGAAAAGCGTTGCCAATCTGGCGATAGGCGGCCGTCTTGCGGCCGGAAAATTGCCAGTCATCTGGGAAGCCTTGAATGCGTGCCGTCATGCGCGTTGTCAGGCGCGGCATACCCACGAAATCACGCGGTGGGGCATCGTCCCATAGGCCCATGCCATCGACGCCCAGGGCGGCCCATGCGCGTTTTGCACGGGTTGGGCCGAGGTCAGGCCCGCCGTGTTTCTTGGAACCGCCTACCAGCGTTGGAGCAATGACGTTCGCCTGTTCGCGCCAACGGTTGGCACCGCGCCAGCCGTTCGTGGCCATGAGATCGTGCAGCAGTTCGCCCACTGTCAGCGGTTCGCTTTGCAGCGGTTCCGGCCAGGAGAAGCCGCCGGCCAGGTCTTTGCGGATACCGACGAACACCACACGCGGGCGTAGTTGCGACACGCCATAGTCGGAGGCGTTGAACAGCCGCCAGCCAGGCACATAGCCCAACTTTTTGAGCTGCTTTTCAACCTTGTTCCGGTAATCGTCAAAGACGGCATCGAGCAGGCCACGCACGTTTTCCAGCATCACAGCTTGCGGGCGGCACTCATCGACCAGGCGGATAGCTTCGGGGAACAAGTCGCGCTCATCCTTCGCGCCGAGCTGCTTTCCTGCCTTGGAGAACGGCGGGCATGGCACGCCACCGGCTAGCAGGTCGATGCCTTGATAGGGGCGGCCATCGAAGCGGCGCAAATCGTCCTCAATGACGTTCCAGGCGGGACGGTTCAGGCGCAGCGTTGCACACGCCGCCGGTTCCAGTTCGACTAGGGCAGCATGATCGAAGCCAGCCATTTCTAGGCCGAGCGCCTGGCCCCCTGCCCCTGCGCACATTTCCAAAGAATTGAATTGGCTCATATCGCTTTTCTCTTGGTTGATTGACGTGGCTTCCTGGCTGCTGGTGTCGTGAACATATCCGGCTGCAAGCCGCCTTGGTGTCGGTCGGCGAATGCCTGCATGAACTCGCGCAGCACTTCCGATGCCTTCCGGTTTTCAGCCAAGCAAGCCCCTTGGAACGCCTCGCGGAGTTCCTTTTCAACACGGATACGGAGGCCAACGTCTTTGCTCGACATAAGGCGACAGTATCGCATGGATACACAATTGTGTATCCAAAAAATCGCACCCGTCGCATAAGTCCTAAGTTGTGCGACAGCTTGCCGCTGTCGTTTTCAGAAGACGACCGCACCATCTGACTGGATGTAACGCCTGGTGTGCATACGGCTCCTGACAGCCCAATATCAGGAGTCGTCTGCACCAATCTCGACTATGCTCAATACTCGTGTGCACCAAAGCGAGGTTTGGGCATGACATCAGACACTCCACCGATTGCCGCGCAAGGCGTGGCCACCCTGCCCGACGAGGCATGGGCGCAAGCCCGGCACCGGACGGAAATCATCGGGCCACTGGCAGCGCTTGAGGTGGTCGGGCATGAAGCCGCCGATGAGGCAGCCCAAGCGCTGGGCCTGTCCCGGCGACAGGTATATGTCCTGATCCGTCGCGCCCGGCAGGGTACTGGCCTGGTAACAGACCTGACGCCCGGCCGATCCGGCGGCGGCAAAGGCAAGGGGCGCTTGCCGGAACCGGTCGAGCGCATCATCCGCGAGCTGCTGCAAAAGCGCTTCCTGACCAAGCAGAAACGCAGCCTGGCGGCGTTCCACCGCGAAGTCGCGCAGGCGTGCAAAACCCAGAAGCTGCCGGTGCCGGCGCGCAACACCGTGGCCCAGCGGATTGCCGGACTACACCCGGCGAAAATAGCCCGCAGCCGGGGCGGGCAGGACGCTGCCCGTCCCTTGCAAGGCGCGGGTGGCATTCCGCCAGAAGTCACCATGCCGCTGGAACAGGTGCAGATCGACCACACCGTCATCGACCTGATCGTGGTCGACGAGCGCGACCGGCAACCGATTGGCCGCCCATATTTGACCCTCGCCATCGACGTGTTCACGCGCTGCGTACTCGGCATGGTGGTCACGCTGGAAGCGCCGTCCGCCGTCTCGGTCGGCCTATGCCTCGCGCATGCCGCCTGCGACAAGCGGCCCTGGCTGGAAGGGCTGAATGTGGAAATGGACTGGCCGATGAGCGGCAAGCCCAGGCTGCTCTATCTGGACAACGCGGCCGAGTTCAAAAGCGAAGCGCTGCGCCGTGGCTGCGAACAGCATGGCATCCGGCTGGACTATCGCCCACCAGGCCAGCCGCACTACGGCGGCATCGTGGAACGGATCATCGGCACGGCGATGCAGATGATCCACGACGAATTACCGGGGACGACCTTCTCCAATCCCGGCCAGCGCGGCGAGTACGATTCCGAGAAGATGGCCACCCTGACGCTGCGCGAGCTGGAGCGCTGGCTCGCGTTGGCGGTAGGCACCTATCACGGCTCCGTGCACAACGGCCTGCTCCAGCCGCCGGCCGCGCGCTGGGCCGAGGCCGTGGAGCGCGTTGGCGTCCCGGCCGTCGTTACCCGCCCCACCGCGTTTTTGGTCGATTTCCTGCCGGTGATCCGCCGCACCCTGACCCGCACCGGCTTTGTCATCGACCACATCCACTACTACGCCGACGCCCTCAAGCCGTGGATTGCCCGGCGCGAGCGCTTGCCCGCCTTCCTGATCCGGCGCGATCCGCGCGACATCAGCCGCATCTGGGTACTGGAACCGGAAGGTCAGCACTATCTGGAGATCCACTACCGCACCTTGTCCCATCCGGCCGTCACCCTCTGGGAACAACGCCAGGCGCTGGCCAAATTGCGTCAGCTCGGGCGCGAGCAGGTGGACGAGTCGGCGCTGTTCCGCATGATCGGGCAGATGCGCGAGATCGTGACCACCGCCCAGAAGGCCACGCGCAAGGCGCGGCGCGACGCTGATCGCCGCCAGCACCTCAAGACGTCGGAGCCACCGGCCAAGCCCATACCGCCGGATGTGGACATGGCTGACCCGCAGGCAGACAACCTGCCGCCGGCCAAACCGTTCGATCAGATCGAGGAGTGGTCGCCGTCGATGAATATAAGAGGACTTGCCATGGAATGCTCTCGGACATAGGAAATCAGGAGTTCCAATCTTCAGTGAGGGGCTAAGATAGGAAAAGTTGAATTTCTAAACGATGAAATTCAGCTTTTCTGAACAAGGAGTGACTCATGCGCGAAATCAGCCTGGACCGTCTGCGCACGTTGGTGGCCATTGCCGACCTGGGTTCGTTTGCCGAGGCGGCCCGTGTGCTGCACCTCGCGCCACCCACGGTCAGTTTGCATATTGCCGACCTGGAGTCGCGGGTTGGCGGAAAGCTGTTGTCGCGCACACGTGGGCGCATTCAGCCTTCGGCGATTGGAGAAACGCTGGTGGAGCGCGCGCGGCGCCTGTTGGCGGATGCGGAGCAGGCGCTTGAGGACGTGGAGCGTCAGGTGCAGGGCTTGGCCGGGCGTGTGCGGCTGGGTGCCTCCACAGGGGCCATCGCACAGTTGATGCCGCAAGCTTTGGAGACGTTGGGCCAACGCCATCCCGCTATCGATGTGCAGGTCGCGGTGCTCACGTCGCAGGAAACTTTGAAGAAGCTTGCCGAGGGCTCTTTGGAGATCGGTCTGGTCGCGCTGCCACAGACCCCGGTGAAGGAATTGCGGATCGAGCCATGGCGGCGGGACCCGGTCATGGCCTTCTTGCCGGCTCGCTGGGAATGCCCGGATGTTGTGACCCCCGGTTGGCTGGCCGCCCAGCCATTAATTCTGAATGACAAAACTACTCGGCTTTCGCGCTTGACCTCGGAGTGGTTCGCCAGTGATGGACGGCAGCCCACGCCGCGTATTCAACTGAACTACAACGATGCGATCAAAAGCCTAGTGGCGGCCGGTTATGGTGCGACGTTGTTGCCGCATGAAGCCTCCACGCCATTGCCCGATACCAGGATCGTCATGCGGCCATTACAGCCCTTATTGTGGCGTCAACTTGGTATTGCCCACCGTGGTGGGGACGTCGAGCGGCCTACGCAACATGTGCTGGATGTGTTGTGGGGGTTGAGTGCGGGCTAGGGCGATGTTGTCAGAGAAAGGACCGCTTTCGACCCGGTCATACGGTGATTGAGGTCCCAGGCGTCAGCTACCGCACCTGAAGCCGTCGTTCATCGCTCCAAAGCCGGTGCCTGTCTCCGTTCGCCCAGGCCAGGGTGTCGTAGTACTTGTGCAGCAGCTCGGTAATGGCGGCGGTGTCGTCGGTCATGGGGTTTCCTTGGGGTTGGCGGTGAGGACTGCCTGGACGCGTGCTTGCAGCGCGGGCAGCACGTCTTGTTGGAACCAGGGGTTGCGCACCAGCCAGCGATTGTTGCGCGGGCTAGGGTGAGGCAGGGGGAACGCTTGCGGCCAGTGCTCGCGCCAGGCTTCGACCACCCGGGTGAGCGGCGTCTTGCCAGTACCGAGGTGGTAGTCCATGGCGTAGCTGCCCAGCACGATGACCAGCGACAGGCGCTCGAAACGCTGCATGAAGGCTTCGCGCCAGGCGGGGGGCGCACTCCGGGCGTAGCGGCAGGTCACCGCTTTTGCCGGTGCCCGGATAACAGAAGCCCATGGGCAGAATGGCGATGCGGGTAGGGTCGTAGAAGGTGTCGCGGTCCACGCCCAGCCAGGCGGGGGGCGCACTCCGGGCGTAGCGGCAGGTCACCGCTTTTGCCGGTGCCCGGATAACAGAAGCCCATGGGCAGAATGGCGATGCGGGTAGGGTCGTAGAAGGTGTCGCGGTCCACGCCCAGCCAGGCGCGCAGACGCGCGCCGCTGGCGTCGTCGAAGGGCACGCCTGAGGCATGGACCCGGGCCCCCGGTGCTTGGCCGGCGATGAGGATGGGCGCACTCGGGTGAAACTGGAAGACCGGCTGCACGCCGTGTGGCAGATGCGGTGCGCAGCGCGTGCAGGCGCGGACGTCGGTCAGAAAGGCGTCGAGTGTCGGCATGGCGCGCTTCCGGAAAGGGTGGCTCGCGCAGGACGGAGGTGCCATCCTGCGCGAAGCGTAACCCGGCAGCAAGTCAGTGCTGGGTCAGTGTCGGATAGCCCTGGATGAATACGCGGTCGGTCTTGGCCGCCGGCACATGGCAGCCCATGCAGTCGGCTTCGTAGCTGACGGCGACATTCTTGGCGGGGGCGTCGGCCTTGAACAGCGCCCAGCCCCAGCCGTCGCCCCACAAGGGGTTGCTGGCGAAACGGCCTTTGGCGTCCTTGACCATCACGAACCACACGGCCGCATCGGAACCCCAGACCACAGGGTTGCCAGTGGTCATGGCGCTGGTTTCGAGCTTGCGGATCTCTTTCACCAGCGTGGCGCCGTCCAAGAACTTGCCGGTCTTGCGGTAGTGCTCGGCCGAGGCCTTTAGTCGCCGGCCGTGACGGCCAGTGGCAGGACGAGGGCGCTGGCGAGCAGAGCGCCGGTGAGTGCGATTTTCATCGTGTTCTCCTTATATGCCTATGGAGATCAGACGGCGACCACGGGGAAATCCACCGTGGGGTCGGCGATGTGGTTGGTGTAGTTGGTGAGCGTGTTCAGCGCGACGTTGGCGATCACTTCCAGTATCAGGCCGTCGTCGAGCCCCGCGCGGCGGTAGTTGGCCATGGCGTCGGCCGACACCACGCCGCGTTGCTCGACCAGCGCGCGGGCAAAGCCGGCGATTGCATCGTCAAGTGCGTTGGCCGCCTGGCCGGTGCGGGCCGCGGCGATGGCCTCTGCCGACAGTCCGGCACCTTTGCCGATCAGGGTGTGTGCGCTCAGGCAATACTGGCAGCGATTGGCTTGAGCGGCAGCGAGCGCAACGATCTCGCGCTGGGAGGCATTCAGGCGGCCGGTGCCCAGCGTTTCGGACAAGCCGAGGTAGCCATTGAGCGCCGCCGGCGCGTGGGCCAGCGTGGCGAACAGGTTCGGCACCATGCCAAGCTTGGCTTTGACGGCCTTGAGTGTGGCAGCGGTAGCGGCGTCAGCGGTGTCGATGGTCAGGGGGGCGATTTGGGTCATGTCTATCTCCGTAGTGGGTGAGGTGCAAGAGCACGTGGGCATGATCGCCCTTTGTTTGGTACGATATGGCACGTAAAGTATCAAATACGTAACCTATCGTCTTATATGGAGAGTGGAATGGCGGATCGACTGGCCGGCTTGTTCCGGCACTACTCGCTTTCGGCGCGCGTTTTTCACAGCGGCGCCTTCTGTGAGCAGCATCATTACGCGGCGCCGCATGGCTATATCCATCTGGTGCGGCGCGGCCCGATTACGGCGCGTTCGCCCGTGCATGAAGATCTGCTGGTTACCGAGCCGAGCCTGCTGTTTTATCCGCGCGTGGCGTCGCATCGTTTTGTCGCCGCCCCCGGCGATACCGCTGAGCTGTTGTGTGCGGAGGTCGACCTGGGCGCTTCGACGGGCAATCCGTTGGCCATGGCCTTGCCGTCGATGCTGCTGATTCCGTTGGCGGACTTGCCCGGCCTCGGGCCGACGCTAGAGTTGCTGTTTGCCGAAGCCGAGCGCGACCAGTGCGGTCGGCAGGCCGCCATCGACCGCTTGTGCGAGTTGCTACTGATCCAGTTGCTGCGTTATCTGATGGATGGGCGGCTTGGCGCCACCGGACTGCTGGCGGGCCTGGCCGACCCGAAACTCGCGCGCGCCATAACCGCCATGCACGATGCGCCGCAGACCGCGTGGTCGCTCGAGGCGCTGGCGGCGAAGGCGGGCATGTCACGCGCGCGCTTCGCCGCCGCGTTCAAGGACGCGGTGGGCGTCACGCCGGGCGACTATCTGGCCGACTGGCGGATGAACGTCAGTTGCACCCTGCTCAAGCAGGGGCGGCCGGTGGCGGTGGTGGCCGACCGCGTCGGCTACGGCAGCCCGAACGCTCTGGCGCGCGCCTTCCGCGTGCGCATGGGCTGCGCCCCGCGCGACTGGCTGGCGCAGCAGCGCGGTGACGCGGCGCTCAGCGGTTCGTGAGTTTGAGTTCGATTCGCCGGTTCTTGGCGTAGGCGGCGCCGGTGTTGCGCTCGTCGAGCGGGTGAAATTCGCATCACGCCGGAACAACTGGCGGAACTCCAGGTGGCGATCCGTCAACGGCTGGTCAGTCTGTTCGTGCGGCGCGGCCGGCTGGACAAGGCTGAGTCAGTGGCGCAGGTAGCTGGATGACGCTGTCCCGCCCTGAGCCGACGCTCACAGGCGGGGATTTCCAGTGTCGTCATTGTCGGCTATTGGCCGGCAGCAGCCCGTCGTTGCCTGATGGATCCAACCCCTCCGCTGCTATAGTGCAGTCGGCTTCTGACGTTCAGTGCAGCCGTCTTCTGAAAACGACAGCCGCCCTGCCCTTTCCCTGGCGTTTTTTGTCGCGTGTTTTAGTTGCATGAAATAGAATACTTGCGACTAGAACCGGAGACATTACGCCATGAAAGACAAGAGCGCCGCCGCTGGCCTGCTGCTGGGATATGCCCGCGTCAGCACCGACGACCAGGACTTGACCAACCAACGCGCCGAGCTGCACGCCGCAGGCTGCACGCGCATCTTTGCCGAGAAGATCACTGGCACCAGGCGCGACAGGCCCGAGCTGGCCCGCGTGCTCGATCACTTGCGCCCTGGCGACGTTGTGGCCGTGACCAGGCTTGACCGCCTGGCCCGCAGCACCCGCGACCTGCTGGACATTGCCGAGCGTATCCAGGCGAGCGGCGCGGGTTTGCGCAGCCTGGCCGAGCCGTGGGCCGACACCACCACCCCGGCCGGCCGCATGGTTCTGACCGTGTTTGCCGGTATCGCCGAGTTCGAGCGTTCCCTAATCATCGACCGCACCAGGAACGGCCGGGAAGCGGCCAAGGCCCGAGGCGTGAAGTTCGGCCCGCGCCCTACCCTCACACCGGCGCAGATCGAGCACGCCCGCGAGCTGATCGACCGTGACGGCCGGACGGTGAAGGAAGCGGCCGAGCTGCTGGCCGTGCATCGTTCGACCCTTTACCGGGCGCTGGCGCGTGGCGAGGAAGTGACAAAGACCGAGGCCCGCCGACGTGGTGCGTTCGCCGAGGACGCATTGAGCGAAGCCGACGCCTTGGCGGCCGTCGATGATGAACGCCAGGAAGAAGGCCCGGCGTTCCTCGATGGCGACGGCCCGGCCGCCGACCTGCCGCCGCCGCCGTATCGAACGCAGAGCCTGCCGCAAATCCTGGCGGCCCTCCCCGATGACGAGCTGGCGAGCTGGCCCGGCGAGCTGGCCGACCAGGAGCGGGAACGGCGTATTGCGGCCAAATGATGATAAGCGTCTTTACTCATTCGCTCATTGTGTTATGATGAAATGAGTAAGCCATCATCCACGCTACACCGGGAGAACACATGAAAGTCATTGCCGTGCTGAACCAGAAGGGCGGGAGTGGAAAAACCACCATCGCCACCCACCTTGCCCGCGCCTTGCAACTGGACGGCGCCGACGTGCTGCTAGTCGATTCCGACCCCCAGGGCAGCGCCCGCGATTGGTCAGCCGTGCGGGAAGATCAGCCGCTAACTGTTGTCGGCATCGACCGGCCGACCATTGACCGGGACGTGAAGAACGTAGCCCGCAAGGTGGATTTTGTCGTGATCGACGGCGCACCCCAAGCGGCCGACCTGGCCGTGTCGGCCATCAAGGCGGCCGACTTCGTGCTGATTCCGGTGCAGCCATCGCCTTACGACATTTGGGCCACGGCCGACCTAGTGGAGCTGGTCAAGCAGCGCATCGAGGTCACGGACGGAAAACTACAGGCCGCCTTTGTCGTATCGCGGGCCATCAAGGGCACCCGCATTGGCGGCGAAGTTGCCGAGGCGTTGGCCGGCTACGAGCTGCCCATTCTGGATGCCCGCATCACGCAGCGCGTGAGCTATCCCGGCACGGCGGCCGCCGGCACGACCGTTCTTGAATCCGAGCCGGACGGCGATGCAGCGGCCGAGGTTCGCGCCCTGGCCGCCGAAATCAAGCAAAAACTCATTTGATACTTTGAGGAAATAAAGAAATGAGCAAAGCAGCAACCACACTCAGCGCCGGCCGCCCGAGCGCACGCACGGACAAATCCAAGGCCGCCACGCTTGCCAGCCTGGCCGACGACGCAGCCAGCATGAAGCGCGTCAATTTCGAGCTGTCGGCCGACCAGCACACCAAGCTGAAAATCTACGCAACCCGGCAGGGCAAGACCATCAAGGAACTATTGACCGAGTATGTCGCCAGCCTGCCGGATTGACGCTCAAAAACATATTTACTCATTTGAATTTTAGCGGCTAAAGGGCGAAGCCATGACAAAGAAGCAGCGAGAAGGGCAGGGTGCGCAGCAGATCGGCGAGATCATGGGCGACCTACTGGCCCAGGCGCAGATCAAAGCGGCGCTGCCACCCCCAAAGCGCCAAACCAAGAAGATCACGCCGGCCGGCCTCATCCTGACCGAGCGCGATCAAAAGCTGATCGAGGCCAGCGCGGAGATTGCCACTACCCCCCCGAGTGGCGAGGACATGGCGTTCACTCATGCCGTGCTGTGCCAGGTTGGTTTACCCCGCGCCAAGGTGGAAGGCCGCGAGTTCATGCGGCAGTCCGGCGCGGCTTGGGTCAATGTCCAGGCCGGCTACCTGGACGAAGGGCATGGCCCGGTTCTGCAACCTATCCCCTATGGCGTCATGCCCCGGCTTGGCCTGGCGTGGGTTTCCACCTTCGCCGTGCGCAACAAAGAGCGCGAAATCCCCATCGGTGACAGCGCCGCCGAGTTCCTGCGGCTCATGGGGATGGAGAGCGACGGCCGCCGCTATACGACCTTGCGGAAGCAGATGCACGCCTTGGCCGCCGCTCGCCTGCAACTCGGATTCAAAGGGCGCACCTACAACGGCCAGCCAGTGCAGCAGTTCGATGCTTGGGTGGCGAACAAGGACACGCAGCAGCGCGCCCTATGGCCTGGCGTCATGCTGCTGTCAGAGGACTATTACGGCTCCCTGATCGAAAGCGCCGTGCCGCTGGACAACCGCGCTTTGCACGCCCTGAAAGGTTCCGCACTGGCGTTGGACGTGTACGCCTGGCTGGCCCATCGGCTGCACCGCATCGAGGGCAGAGGGGTAACGCTGCACTGGAAGTCGCTGCGCGAGCAGTTCGCCCAGGAATACAAGGGCAAAGACCCGGACAAGGATTTCAAGAAGGAGTTTTTGCCGGTGCTGCGCAAGGTGCTGGCCGTCTATCCGCAGGCCAAGGTGAAGCCTGTCACCGGCGGCGTGCTGCTGATCGGCTCGCCACCGCCCATTCCCTACAAGGGCGGCCCCACGGTTTAGCTAAACTTCGTGAAATCGCCCCCCCCTTGCAGCACCGCACCGGCCGCCCCAGATCGAGGCGGCCGCGTCGTTTCTGGCGTGACCTGACCAGCACCTACCCCCGAGCGGTCGAAC